>PQAM01000005.1 GCA_003104975.1 Candidatus Methylomirabilota bacterium | reverse complement strand
TCCAGGAAACCGGGGGAAGGTCAATCTTGAAGTAGTGCCTCTCCGTACTCTGCTCGCTTATGCCCCTTTTGTTCTTCCTCCACGATCTCGCGCCCGATGAGCCAGTAGGCCATTACTTGGGCGGTATTGACCGAACGGGCGGCGCCAGCCCGAGCAGACTCCAGGATTTGCCTGATGCGATGGTAGAATGGAGGGGGTTGTTTCCGCATAGGGTGCCGTCCCATCCGTTATATCACCTCCACTTGGGCTTCGCGGACATGCCGATTCGTCTAAGCTGCTGCGTATTGGCGAACCTCTACCTGTACGCCGGTCCGCACCGCTTCTTCGGCGGTTTTGAGCAAGAGTGAGGTCGTGGCCTCATCCACATACTCTTCGCCACAATTCGCGCAGACTTGTGCCGGCATACCCTTGATCACGAGAGTCACGCCTTCACGCTCCAGAGTGACCGTGGCTTTGCCCGATCGAGTTGTCCTGTTCTTACAAATCACGCACATCATCGGCGCTTTCTCCGACAGCACCTTCACCAGCCAAGGTCCCTTCGAATTTGCTTGAGGGCGCGGTCACCTGGAATTCCCACCCGTTTCCCACGACGCCATTCGGAAAACCGGCGCTCCGCTTCCGTGATCCAGGCTTCTTCGACGCGAGTCATGCGGGCAGTCATCGCATCACGCAACGTGCGAGGGCCAACAATACGTGTCATGTGTGCTGAACCCGCTCGCGGGCTTGCACGAAACGAATTTCCACCCGCTGATTCAGCGCGGCGGCAATCCTGTTCAACATCGCCAGCGAGTGACCTTCATAGTCCGCATTCTCGAGCCGGCAAATGACGGAGGGCGTAGTGCCGACCAGCTTGGCCAGTTGGCGTTGTGTCAACCCGGCCTTGACGCGCAGGGCGGCGATTTTTCGGGCCACGCTATCGTTGGCGCGTGCCTGCTCAAGCGCCGCAAGCCGTTCGGGTCGGCCTGCATAATAGCGGCGGTGGAGAATTTCCACGGCATCAGTGGTGGGTGGTTTCTTACCTTTAGGCATCGTCAAGCCTCTCAGTCGTTCTCTCGTTAGACACGTCACATGTTCGCAGTATTGCGAATGTACGTCAAGTGGACGCTTCGGATCATGTCAGGCTCCACCGAATCGAGAACAGTGGCGTCTGTGAGACGCGGTGCTGCAACTTGCTCTCAATCTCCGCAATGAGCTGTTCGCGACGGCGGTCAATCTCGTCCTGCGCTTCAAAGAGGGTCCGGCGTTTGGCGTTGCGCTAGGTCTCGAGCGCTTTGACCTGTTTCTGACCCGCCAGCTTATCCTCCAGGGTCAGGGTAGCCTTGGTCGAGCGACGAGCCTCCTTGATCTGGCGGTCCAGGTCTTTAATCTCGCGTTCCAGGCCGACCTTCAAATCATCCGCCCAGCCGCCCAGCTTATCGGCTTCGGCCTCGAAGAAGGTGGCATTGCGCTGGGAGATAGTCCGCCGGATCGTCTCCTGACGCCGGCTGAGAATCTCCTTCAGGATGGGCTGTTCGATCTCGTTCGGACGTTCCGTGATGACGCGCGCCCGAAGGCCGATCAGGCGGCGGGTGGTCTCTGTAAGGGAGACCGGAAGGCGAACAGGGCGGCCTGTGGACCTGGTGGGGATTGAGATCGACCTGCGCATTGACGATCCAATGCCTAGTCGGCATGGATCTCTTCGCGGATCTCGTCGAGCGTCACTTGACAGGCTGGCGTCTTGCGGCGGTAGAGCTCCTCTAGGAATTCGGCGCGGCTCAAGCCCGCGATCTCCGCAGCCTTGGCCTGGGACATCACGCCTTGCGCGTACCACTGCGCCGCCGCCGCGATCCGCATCTCGCGCGCGAATTCCTCCGGCGCCAGACGTAGGGCGCCGAATATCGCCGGATCGAAATCAAACGTGATGGTTGTCATGCTCCACCTTCAACTGGAGGATGCCATAGCATCAGCGCAAATGCAAGGATTGCATGAGAACGGGACGTCCGACATCGACGACTACTGCATGTCTTTGGCGTCCCCAACGGGATTCGAACCCGTGTTTCGGCCTTGAAAGGGCCGCGTCCTGGGCCGGCTAGACGATGGGGACGTTGAGGGAAGGATCGGCTGCTCTTTATAGCATAGTTCGGATTGTCAGGGAAGGGCCAGTCAGAAGTTTCTGCGGCGGTGGACAATGACCTCCACCCGGCCGCGGTCATTAATCAGTAGGTTCAACAGACCGCTGGTCAGGCTTAACAGGATCGACCCGAATACGGCAGACCAGAAGCCGTGCACCTCGAACCCCTGAATGATCAGCGAGACCAGTTTCAGCAGCGCGGCATTCAGCAACGGGATGAATAGACCCAGCGTCATGATGGTGAGGGGAAGCGTCAAGAGCAGGATTATCGGTCGTACGACAGCGTTGACGATCCCGAGGAAAAAGGCCGCCGCCAGCGCAGGCAGTACCCCTCGCACCTCGATGCCGGGGATGACGGTCGACACAATGAGGAGGGCGAACGCATTCAGCAATAGTCGGATAAGAAAGCCCATTAGCCGAACTCGCCACGGAGGAACCGTTCTCTGGCGTCGAGTCGCATCCGCTTGCCGCTGGTGGTCTTGCTCAATGTTCCCGGTGCGACCAACAGCACCTGATCCAGAACCGTTCCGCCGGCCGGTCGATAGACGTCATCCACCCGGGAGCGAATCTGTCGCATCAGACCGTCCCGCAGCGACTCTTGACGGTGCGGCTCGGCAAGCTCCACCACGGCTACCACGCGTTGGGTTCCGGATCTCGCGTCGGTGACGCCGAAGACGACGGTTCGACCCGGCCGGATCCCCTCAACAGTTTCGATGACCTCTTCCAGGTGGGCCGGGGCGTAGTTGCGGCCCCCTTTGATGACGATCTCTTTCAGCCGTCCGGTGATGTACAGCTCTCCTGCCGGGTCGATCATCCCTTCATCGCCGGTGTGCAGCCACGGCCGTCCATCCCGCTCTCGAATGATCTGCGCCGTCGCCTCCCGGTCGCCGAAGTAGCCGTCCATGACGCTTGGTCCGGTCACGATCACCTCTCCCAGGCGCCCCGTCGGGAGTGCCATACCCTCACCGTCGATGATGCGGACCTCAAAACCGGTCAGCGGCCGGCCCACAGACACCCACTCCTCGCCCCGCTGCCGGTATACCCGATAGGGTGTGGTGAGATCCGGGAAGGCGACAGCGAGCGTCATCTCAGCCAGCCCATAGACCGGGGAGAGGGCCTCCCGGCGCAGCCCGAACTGCTCGAATTCGCGTTGAAACGCCTCCATGGCCTGTACCGTTACCGGTTCGGCGCCGTTCATCAGGATCCGCAGATGGGAGAGATCCAGGCGACCCTCCGGTGCATAGGCCGGGTAGTGAGCGAACCGTCGTGGGGCGATTCGACACATCCGTGCGAGTCGGCCGATGGCCGAATTATTAGCGACCGAGATCGTGGCCCTGAACCGGTGGAGCGCCCAGATCCAGCGAATGGGATCATGGGTGAAGTCAGTGGGCGACATCAGGTAGGTCTCCATGCCGAGGGCGAAGGATCCCAGCGTGACCCCGATGAGCCCCATGTCATGGTAGAGCGGGAGCCACGAGACCACCCTATCATCAGGTCTTGGCCGAATCGCTTCTCCGAAGGCCCGGATGTTGGCCATGATTGCTCGATGGCTGAGCATCACCCCCTTCTGTACGCCGGTTGAACCAGAGGTAAATTGGATGAGCGCGGTTGTATGGCCGTCCACGTCTGGCGTCTGAAACCGGGCGGTTCCACACAAGAGATTCGAGGCCGCCACAAAGGTAGGCGCCTCGGGGAGGAACCGGGCGGCAGCCCGACAGACCGGACCGAACGCCGGTTCGGCGATCACCACAGCCGGTCGGGCGGTCTGGCAGACGTGAACCTGTTGGTCGACGTAACGGCAGAGGCGCTGCAGTTGCTCCAGTACCGCCAGAATTGGCCGTCCACCCTTCCGTCCCTGTCGCCAGTGTTGGGCCAACGGTTGTTGCAGCAGCCGGTCGATGACCCACTTAGCAGGGGCGTAGGTACGGGTCGCGGTTGCCGCCGCCAGCGTGCGCAAGAGCGCGTGCGGGAGCAGAAGCGGCGGATACGTTGGAACGGCCACCGCGCCGGCCAGCCAGGTTCCGAATAGGGCCTGCAAGATCGGTCGTCCGGTGGGAAGCATGATGAGGACCCGATCTCCGGATCGAACTCCCAGTTCCTGGAGCAGTGCCGCCACTCGTTCGGCCTCCTGGCGCAAGGTGCCGAACGCGACCGGCGGCTCAGGATCGATTCCGTGGAGCAGGGAGCACCACGGCTGGTCTGCGCGGTGTTCCGCTTGATAGCCAATGACCCCGCCGATCGTGTCCGACGCGCCGAGCGCGGCGAATGAAGAGGGGTCAAAAAGGCCGGACGCCTGGGCCGACATGGGTCTGGTCATCCATTTACTCAGGGGTGTTCGGAATCCGACGCCGACAGGTTGTCGTGACCACTTCTGCGGTGCGGAAATGAGGTTGACTAACCTTGCATAGCATACTATCCTCGGCCTGACAAGCAGTTGTCACACCAGTATTCTACCATGCGACCGCACAGAGAGGGTGTCATGGTTGCATTTGATCGCGGCGATTCACGGCATCATCGTACGCTGACACAGCAACTGGCCGTTGTTCGAAAGATCCTTGGGCGACTCGATACGAAACTGCTGGAGAGTGATGAGGGGCATGTCCCCAAAGAGGATGACCGGGAGCTTCGCTGCGCACTGGAGGAGATCGGAGACGATCGGCTGACGAGGCTGGCGCTGGACTACGCCGTCTGTGTCCGTGGGCTTACGGGACCGATGGTCTCTCGTACCTGGAAGGAGGAGTTGGCGGAGGAGGCGGAGGAGGCGCACCGCCTCGTGCTCGACCGGCTGCAGAGGTTGGAGCGCCTGGCAGGATCTCCGCTCGGGCGCGTTCGGCTGCGATTGCAGAACGGCCTGCGTCGACTCTTCCGGACGCCTTCCGAGCCGCATCACCTCACTATATCTGAGAAGCATGGGCATCGCGGGTCGTCGCGCTGAATTGGTGATCGCGGTCGGGATAGCCGTTTCGGCTTCACCGACAGATTACAGAGGCTGAGGGTGTCGGGAACAACATCGAGGCGATGATAGGGAAACTGATCCGGTGGCTGATCGTTGTCCCGATCCTCGGCCTATTACTGTATCTTGGTCATCCGTTCCTGCTGAGAACCATCGGTCATTACCTGGTCACAGAGGATCGTCTGCAAAAGGCCGAGGCGATTGTTGTTCTGGCCGGGGACGGGGGGGTTGCGCGCACCCTCGAGGCCGTAAGACTGTATCAGGACGGCTATGCGTCCAGGATCGTCCTGACCCACCAGCGGCTCCCGCCGGGCTACGACGCGCTGGCGCGGTTGGGTATCACGGTCCCGGAGGAGCGGGATATTCAATGGATGGTCCTCAAGGCGATGCGGGTTCCGGCCTCCGCTGTCCTGCAGGTCGACAAACGATCCGACAGCACCGCAGGCGAAGCCGAGCAGCTTCTATCCCTGCTGGAGCAACGCCGGATACGGACGGTGATTCTTGTCACGAACAGATCGCATTCAACACGCGCGCGCAAGATCGTGGCCAGGGCATCCCGCGGGGCCGTTTCCATCATCAGCCGACCCACCCGTTACGACACCTTTAATTCTGACGGGTGGTGGCATTCCCGCACCGATGCCAGAGAGGTGCTATTGGAATATATCAAGCTGCTCGATTATCTTCTACAGCCGGTGAGTGCCGGCCTCACGGGGTGGTCCGGAGATGGGGGTGCTTCGGTCGTTCCGATCGAGAAAACCTTTTAACCGTTACCTGTTTGGGGTGTGATTCTGCAAGAGGGTTCAACCGTTGAGGGATGGAGGGGGATATGCAAGAGAAGCGAGGGGTATTCGACTCGATTTTTGGCGGCTTTGGCTCCAACAGTCCGGAGCCGATGCGGCCGACGCCAACGATGGAGATCACGCCTACCGCGTTTGTCGTCGGCGAAAAGATCGAAATTCGCGGGGATTTGACCGGTGAGGGCGACATTCAGCTTATGGGCGGGTTCCACGGGACCATCGATCTTGTCGGCACGATCGTGATCGGCGAGGCGGCCAAGGTAGAGGCGGACATCGCGGCGACCAACATCGTCGTCGGCGGCCACGTAAAGGGTAATCTGATTGCCACAGGACGTGTCGACCTCCTGCCGACCGGAAGCGTCACGGGCAATGTGAAGACCGGAAGTATCGCCGCCGCAGAGGGCGCCTCCCTGAAGGGCGAGATCGAGATCAATCGCCGTCAGGCCATGGGTCCGACGGACAAGGATCGCATCGCTCCGCCCACGCCCGAGAGACTCAACTACCCTTAACGCGTGCGTACGGTAAGAGGTCGGCTGACAGCCTCCCGCGCGCATCACGAGAGCTTCTTGCCGGCGGGAGTGGGAGGGCTATCAGCCGGAGAGCGAGCGATCCGGTCCAGCGCCCAGACGGCATGCATCACAACGGCGGGAGCCTCGTCGCGCAGGGTGCTTTTCAGTAGTGCCGCTGCCTCCTCACCTCCGATTTCTCCAAGGGTCCAGGCGGCATATGCCCGCAGGTCCGGATCGGGATGTTTCAATGCCTCCGCTACCGAGGTCAGACCGGACCGATCGCCCAGCCGTCCAAGCGTCCATGCGGCGTACAGCCGCGTTGGGATATCTCCGTCACGCCGCACTGTCTCCTTCAGGAATGGAATCGCCGAGCGGTCCCCCAGGTTGGATAGTAGCTCGCCGGCAAACAGCCCGAGGAATGTCTTGTCTTCTTGGAGCGTCGTCAGCAGATAGGCACGCGCCGATGGGTCTTGCATCTTGGCTAAGGCGAGGGCGGCAGCGAGTCTAACATACCCATCAGGATCGTGGAGCCGTTGTGCGAGCTGGATCCGAACAGACGGTTCGAGGAGGAGCCCTAACACCTCGGCAGCCTCCGCCCTCACCGCTGCATCGTGGGCGTCAAGCGCGTTGACAAGAAGAGAGAGCGCGGGCCGGTCACCCAATATGACAAGGGCGCCGCCGACCTTGATCCTTACCTGAGCGTCGCGGTCCACTAGTGCTCGTCGTAGGAAAGATTGGTCGGACAAGGCGCCAAGTTGGCCGATCGCCCAGGCAGCCTCGGCCCTGACAAACGGTTCGGGATCATCCAGCAGTCGTTGCAGGTGTACCTGCAAGGTCAACCCATGAGTGCGCCCGACTGTCTTTGCGGCAAGCGCTCGGACCGTTGGGTCTGGATGGTCCAGGCCCCGTTTCAGAAGCCAATCGGAAGACGGGTCGGCCAGTTCGGTCATGGCAGCCGCGGCTCGCGCACGGAGGACACCTTCATGGCGTTGCCACGCGTCGCGGATCAGACCGAGCGCAAGCAAGTGAAGGAGGGCGGTGTCTTCGATCGCTTGCGAATCGGAGATCGCTGCGTAATCGATAAGGGCCTCCTCCGATTGCTCGGTCTGGATCGCCAGAAGGATCTTCGCGCGGCGAGGTTCGGTAGCGTGAGGGTATTGGACCAGATAGTTGGTCAGCAGATGAAGGGACTGAGAACTCTTGCCGGCAAGCGCCAAGGCCTTCGCCCTCGCTACCACCCGATCATCGCGTGTGCCGCAGCCTAACAGGAAGGCGATCAACAGGCTCGGCAGGACCCACTGATACCCGGACCGCTTCATCGATATCCGTCCTTCCTGCGCGAATCGCGTTCGTTAACGAAATCATAACACGCCGGGCCGGCGGTTGGAAGAATGGTGCACTGCCTGGGGATTCGGCAGCGTTGACAACCGTGAATGCCATGCCTATGATTAAAGAAACCAAGAGTCCCAGCGGAGGAGAGACTATGGCCTTTATGCGATTCGATAAATTTACTTTTAAGGCGCAGGAGGCGATCCAGCAGGCCCAAAAGCTGGCCGAGGAGCGGGACCATCAGACGATCGATGTCGAGCACCTGTTGCTGGCGCTGGTGGAGCAGGCCGAGGGGGTGGTCCAGCCGATCCTGAGAAAGATGGGGGTCGGCCCCCACCAGGTTGCGGCGCAACTCATGGAAGAACTCAAACGACTGCCAAGGGTGACCGGCGGGTCCCCGGGCCAGGTCCATATCACCACGCGTCTTGAAAAGGTGCTGGGTGCGGCGCTGTCCGAGGCGGAACGTTTGAAGGACGAATATGTGAGTACGGAGCATCTCCTGTTGGCGATCGCCGATGACGGCGGCGCAGCGGGGAGGGTCCTGCGCGGGGTCGGGATCACAAAGGACAACATCTACGCGGCGTTGCAGGAGGTGCGCGGCAGCCAGCGTGTGACCGACCAGACGCCGGAGCAGAAGTATCAGGCGTTGGAACGGTACGCGCGCGATCTGACCGATCTGGCCCGAAAGGGGAAACTGGACCCGGTAATCGGCCGGGACGATGAGATCCGCCGGGTGGTCCAGGTTCTGGCACGGCGGACCAAGAACAACCCGGTTCTGATCGGCGAGCCGGGGGTGGGCAAGACCGCCATCGTGGAGGGGCTGGCGCAGCGGATTGTCAATGGGGATGTGCCCGAATCGCTCAAGAATAAGCGGGTGCTGGCGCTGGACATCGGCGCGCTGGTGGCCGGGAGCAAGTACCGCGGCGAATTCGAGGATCGGCTGAAGGCGGTCCTGCGTGAGGTGACCGAGCAGGAGGGGCAGATCGTCCTCTTTATCGACGAACTGCACACCCTTGTGGGGGCCGGCGCCGCCGAAGGGGCCGTGGACGCCTCGAATATGCTGAAGCCGGCGCTCGCCCGGGGGGAGCTTCGATGTGTGGGGGCCACGACGCTCGACGAATATCGGAAGCGGGTGGAGAAGGATGCCGCGCTGGAGCGGCGCTTCCAACCGGTGGTCGTCGGCGAGCCGTCGGTGGAGGATACGATCTCGATCCTTCGCGGGCTCAAAGAGCGATACGAGGTGCACCACGGCGTAAGGGTCAGGGATTCGGCGCTGGTGGCGGCGGCTGTCCTGAGCAACCGCTACATTACCGACCGGTTTCTGCCGGATAAGGCGATCGATCTGATTGATGAGGCGGCGTCTCGCCTGCGGATGGAGATCGATAGTATGCCGACGGAACTGGATGAACTCAGTCGCCGAGCTCGACAGATCGAGGTTGAACGCGAGGCGCTGAAAAAGGAGACCGATCCGGAGTCGCAGGAACGGCTTGCGCGTCTTGCCAACGAACTGGCCGAAATCCGCGCGAAGGAGGAACACCTGAAGGGCCGCTGGGAGCAGGAGAAGGGGTTCATTCAGCGGATCAGGAGTCTGAAGGAGCGGATCGAGGCGGCGAAGGTGCAGGAACAGGCCGCCGAGCGGCAGGGTGATCTGGGTAAGGTGGCCGAACTCCGCTACGGTCTGGTTACGTCGCTCCAAAAGGAACTGGAGGGCGAGAAGCGCGGCCTTGAGCAGGTGCAACAGGATGGCGCCATGCTCAAGGAGGAGGTGGACGAGGAGGATGTCGCTCAGGTGGTCGCCAAGTGGACCGGGGTTCCGGTCTCGCGGATGCTGGAGGGTGAGACCCAGAAACTGCTGACCATGGAGCAGAAACTGAGAGAGCGCGTGGTGGGGCAGTATGAGGCGATCAGCGCGGTGAGCGACGCGATCCGGCGCGCCCGCTCTGGGCTGCAGGACCCGAACCGGCCGATCGGATCGTTCATCTTCCTGGGACCGACGGGCGTGGGGAAGACGGAGCTGGCCCGGGCGCTGGCCGAGTTTCTGTTCGACGACGAGCGGGCGATGGTCCGCCTGGACATGAGTGAGTATATGGAGAAGCACACCGTATCCCGCCTGATCGGCGCGCCGCCGGGTTATGTCGGCTTCGAGGAGGGGGGACAGCTTACCGAGGCGGTCCGGCGCCGCCCCTACGCCGTCCTGCTGTTGGACGAGATCGAAAAGGCGCACACCGATGTCTTCAACGTCCTGCTGCAGATTTTGGATGATGGACGGCTGACCGATGGCCAGGGGCGAACCGTCGACTTCAAAAATACGATCATCATTATGACCAGTAACCTGGGCAGCCCGGTCATTGAGGAACTGGGCGGCCGGGACGAGGAGGAGATGCGGCGACAGGTGATGGAGGCCGTCCGGGTCCACTTTCGGCCGGAGTTCCTGAACCGGGTCGATGAGATCCTGATCTTCCACCCCCTCTCGCTCACCCAGATCAAGGCGATCGTGGAAATCCAACTCAAACGGGTGGCGCGGCGATTGGCCGAGCGGAAGCTTGATCTTGAGGTGACCGAGCCGGCCAAGGAGTTCCTGGCGAACGAGGGGTACGATCCGGTCTTTGGGGCGCGGCCGCTGAAACGGGCCATTCAGCGCGTCCTGCTTGACCCCTTGGCGCGCCGCCTCCTGGAACATGAGTTTGCTGAGGGGGACACCGTGCGGGTCGATGCGGCCCGCGGTGAGTTGATCCTCAGTAAAGGTTGAGAGACCCCTGTGTCATTGCGAGGCGAAGCCGAAGCAATCTCACAGTCTTGCGAGACAACAACGGCGAGATTGCCACGCTCCCGCCGGTCGCTCGCAATGACGATGTGAAGGAAGGCGAGCAAAAAGTATGGCGCCGGTGGCCTACATTGAGCAAATTCGGCGGCTGTATGCGAACGAGCCGCCCTACCAATGGACGGTGAATCTCACCAGTCCCTGGACGCCGATGGTCAAGCCGGTCCGGGAATGTCGGATCGCCCTGATCAGCTCAGGGGGGATCTATCACATAAGCCAGGAGCCGTTCAATCCGGTCAAGAACGACCTGACCTTTCGGGAGATCCCGAAAACGGCCGATCTGGCTGAGCTGCGCATCTCGCACTACTCCAGGAACGCCCGGGACGTCAAAGACCTCAATACCATCTTTCCCCTCGAACGGTTCAGGGAGCTAGAGGCTCAAGGACGCATCGACGCGCTGGCCTCTATCGCCTTCACCTTCATGGGGCGGATCTTCACGCGGACCAGGCTTCAGAAAGAGATGGCGCCGCATCTGATTGGACGGCTGCGAGAACTCCGGACCGATGCGGCCCTTTTGGTCCCGGTCTGACAATTGTGCCACCAGTCCGTGGGACTGTTTGCCCGCGCCATTGAGGAGGCCGGTATCCCGACCGTGATGCTGTCGGCGGCTCTTGACATCACGTCTTCCGTTAAGCCGCCACGAGCCGTCTTTGTGAACTTTCCCCTCGGTCACCAGGCCGGCAAGCCGTTTGACCGGGAGGGGCAGACCCGGATTATCCTCGACGCGCTTCATCTGCTCGAAACGGCGACCACGCCGGGCACCCTCCTTCAACTCCCCTACAAGTGGGACGACAACGATCCGCTGGACGCCTGGGAAGCGGAAGAGATGGCCCACCCCTCGCTGATGTGAACAGCACCGTCATCGCGAGCGACCGAAGGGAGTGCGGCAATCCGACACGCAGTGTCGTTGCGAGGCGGAGCCGAAGCAATCCCGCAGTGACAGAGGCGAAAAACGGTGAGATTGCTTCGGTCGCTCTGCTCCATCGCAACGACGGAGGAGGGACACTTTCTAATCAATTCAAGCCAATGTGGCAGTTACGTAGCAGCCCAATTTGCCTTGACAATGGAAGGGTACGGGATTACTATTCGTGTAAGTTTAGGGCGTCTTTTTATATATCTATGGGTTGTTGAAGGAGCCTGAGTGTGAAGCATCTGATCGATGTGGACCCGGAAATCGCTGAGATTATTCGGCTCGAGACCGAGCGGCAGGCCGGTAAGTTGGAGCTGATCGCCTCGGAGAATTTTGTCAGCGCGGCGGTGATGGAGGCGGCCGGCTCGACGCTGACCAACAAATACGCCGAGGGTTATTCGGGACGACGCTACTACGGCGGGTGCGAGTTCGTCGACATGGCGGAGAACCTGGCCATCGAGCGGGCTAAGCGGCTCTTCGGCGCCGACCACGTGAACGTCCAGCCGCACTCCGGCACGCAGGCCAACATGGCGGTCTACTTTTCCGTCCTGGAGCCTGGGGACACGATTCTCGGGTTGAACCTGTCGCACGGGGGTCACCTGTCGCACGGCAGTCCGGTCAACTTCTCCGGCCGCTTCTTTCAAGTGATCCCGTATGGGGTCAATCGGGAGACGGAGCGGATAGATGTTGATGTGCTCCGATCGCTGGCCAACACGCACCGACCCAAGTTGATCGTTGTCGGCGCCAGTGCCTATCCGAGAACCCTCGATTTTGCGATGTTTAGTGAGATTGCGAAAGAGGTGGGTGCGCTCGTGATGACCGATATCGCGCATATCGCCGGTCTGATTGTGGCCGGGTTGCATCCGAGCCCGATCCCCCACGCCGAGTTTGTGACGACCACCACCCATAAGACGCTTCGGGGACCTCGGGGCGGGATGATCATGTGCAAGGCCGCGTACGCCCCGGTCCTGAACAAGCAGGTCTTTCCTGGGATGCAGGGCGGTCCGTTAATGCACATCATCGCGGCCAAGGCGGTTGCGTTTGCCGAGGCGCTGACGCCGGAGTTTGCGGCGTATCAACGCCAGGTTGTGGCGAACGCCAGGGCGTTGGCCGAGGCGCTGCAGGGCCACGGCTTCCGTCTGGTGTCCGGGGGGACCGATACCCATCTGATGCTGATCGATCTGCGGGGGAAAGGGTTGACCGGAAAGGCGGCAGAGACCGCATTGGATCAGGCCGGCATTACGGCGAACAAGAACGCCATTCCATTCGACGACGCAAAGCCGACGGTGACCTCGGGTATCCGGATCGGCACGCCGGCCGTCACCACCCGGGGGATGCGGGAGGGTGAAATGAGGGAGATTGCACACCTCATCGCCGATGCCCTGAAGGATGTGTCGAACACGGCGGCCTTGTCCGGGGTTGCGGCCCGCGTGAAAGAGCTGTGCGACGCCTTCCCATTGTACCGAGAGCAGCTTGCCCTCTCTTCGCCCCACCTCACGTAGCATCCTCCGAGGGACCCGCGTGTGAAGTGTCCCTACTGTGGCAGTCTCGAAGAAAAGGTTGTCGATTCCCGCGAGGGTAAGGATGGCGCGGTCGTCCGTCGTCGTCGCCAATGCCAACAGTGTCTGAAGCGATTTACGACCTACGAGCGGATCGAGGAGATCCACTTTATGGTCATCAAGGCGGACGGACGTCGCGAGCCGTTCGACCGCCACAAGATCCTGACCGGATTGCTCAAGGCCACCCAGAAGCGGCCGGTCAGCGTGGTCCAACTCGAAAAGATCGTGGATGAGATTGAGGGCCGCCTTGCGGAGAAGGCGGAGCGGGAGATGCCGTCCGCCGAGATCGGCGAGTTGATCATGGAGCGGCTCTACGAGATCGATGAGGTCGCGTACGTCCGTTTCGCATCGGTCTATCGTCAGTTCAAGGATGTCAGTCAGTTTGTCGAAGAGGTGAAGGGCCTCCGGGAAGGGGGAAAGCGTCGGCGCACCCTGTAACGATGGAAATCATTGTTCTTGGTCTGAGCCACAAAACAGCGCCAATTGAACTTCGAGAGCAACTTCATATCTCGGAGTCCAACTTGCCGGATGTCCTGGACGAACTGGCGGGATGCGAGCCGATCCTTGAGCGCATGGTCCTCTCTACCTGCAACCGCGTCGAAACCTATGCCGTCGTCGACGACGGAGAGGGCGCGGTCGAAGGCGCGCGCCGGTTCCTCGTCGAGTTCCTGGCCGAGCGACAGAAGCTGCCGGCGGAGGCCTTTGAGTCCTGTCTCTATCTGTTGACCGCGGACCGGGCCGTTCGTCATCTCTTCCGGGTGGCCTCGAGTCTTGACGCCATGGTGGTCGGCGAGTCTCAGATCCTGGGTCAGGTGAAGGCGGCGTACGCGGTAGCGCTCGAACGGGGGGCCACGGGCCAGATTCTTAATGCCCTGATGGATCGGGCGTTGCGTGTGGCGAAGCGCGTCCGAACCGAGACAGGAATCGCCACCTCGGCCGTCTCGATCTCGACCGCCGCCATTGAGCTGGCCAGGAAGGTCTTCGGCGACCTGACGGGTCGGACGGTGATGCTGATCGGGGCCGGGAAGATGTCGGAGCTATCGGCCAAACATCTGCTGGCGGATGGCGTGGGCACGGTGCTCGTCGCGAATCGAAATTTTGATCGCGCCGTCGAAATGGCGAAACGATGGGGCGGTCGGGCCGTCCGATACGACTTCGCCAAGCTGGAGATGCTCCAGGCCGACATCGTCATCAGCTCGACCGGCGCCCCGCACCAGATCCTGTCCAAGGACGACTTCCAGGAGATCATCGCGCAGCGCCACCACCGTCCGATCTTTGTGATCGATATCGCCGTACCGAGGGATATCGATCCGGCGGCCGGTGAGATCGAGCACGTCCACCTGTACGACCTCGATGACCTCAAGGGGGTCGTCGATGCGAACCTTCGAGAGCGGCAGCGCGAGGCGGAGCTGGCGGAGGCGTTGATCGACCGGGAGGCGAAGCAGTTTGCCGAATGGCTCGCGGGCCTTCACGTCGTACCGACCATCGTGGCCATGCGTAAGAAGGTCGAATCGATACGCGAAGAGGAGCTCGACAAGATCTTTGCAAAGCTTCAGGATTTGACGCCGGAGGAGCGTCATGCTATCTCCATGATGACCGGTTCGATCGTCAACAAGATCCTGCACGATCCGACGGTGGAGCTGAAACGGCAATCGGTTCAGAAAGAGAGTCACCTCTACATCGATGTGCTGCGCAGGCTCTTTGGGATTAAGGAGGAGTAAGCCAAGACAGGGTGTAGGGTATAGGGGAAAAGCAAAGAGATGAACGGCAATTCGGTAAAATTAGGGACGCGGGGTAGTCCGCTGGCGCTCTGTCAGGCCGGGCTTGTGGCGGAATCGCTGAGACGACAGTGGCCGGACCTAGAGGTCGTGCTGCTTCCGATCAAGACCTCCGGTGACAGGTTCCTTGACGTCGTCCTGTCACAGATTGGGGGAAAGGGCCTGTTTGTTAAGGAGATCGAGGAGGCCCTGCTCGACCAGCGAATCGACTTGGCCGTCCATAGTCTGAAGGATCTGCCCGCCGAACTGGCGCCCGGTCTGTGCGAGGGGGCGGTCATGCGCCGCGAGGACCCGCTGGATGCCCTCATTGCAAGGAACGGTTGTCGGTTCATGAATCTACCTCACGGCGCGAAGATCGGGACCAGTAGCCTCCGTCGACAGGTGCAGTTCCTGCATTGTCGTCCCGATCTGCAGATTGTGGCGCTGCGCGGCAACGTCCAGACGCGGCTGAACAAACTTGAGACGCTCGATCTTGAGGCCGTTATCCTGGCGGCCGCCGGCCTCATCCGTCTTGGACTGCAGGATCGGATCACCGAGCGCCTGCAGCCGGATCTATGCCTGCCGGCCATCGGTCAGGGGGCGCTGGTGATCGAGATTCGACAGGACGATCGGCGAACGGCCGAGTTGGTGATGCCGCTCAACCATCGCGAGACGCGACAGGCCACGACGGCGGAACGGGCGTTCCTGCGGCACCTGGGCGGCAGTTGCGTGACCCCGATTGCCGCCTTCGGCGAGCTTGAGGGAGAGGCGCTTGTCCTGACCGGCATGGTTGCCGGTCTGGACGGCACGCGGCTGCTCAGGCACGCCGTTCGTGGCGAGGCCGACGCGCCGGAGCAGGCAGGACAGGCCTTGGCGGAGGCATTGCTCGCCGCGGGGGCCGATGAGATCCTTCGCGATGTCAACGCCCAGCTCCTGGAGAGGCGCGGATGAGAGGGAAGGTCTACCTGATCGGGGCGGGGCCGGGTGACCCCGGCCTTTTTACGTTGCGGGGCGTGGCGTGTCTGCGCGAGGCCGATGTCGTGGTGTACGACTACCTGGCCAACCCGCGTCTGCTGTCTCACGCCAGGCCCGACGCCGAACTGATCTATGTCGGCAAAAAGGGCGGCCATGCCGACGCAGCAATGCAGGCGGAGATCGACCGGCTGTTGATCGAAAAGGCGCGGACCGGCAAGGTCGTGGCGCGGCTTAAGGGGGGCGACCCGTTCGTGTTCGGGCGGGGCGGCGAAGAGGGGGAGGAGCTGTTTCTGGCGGGCATCCCCTTCGAGGTCGTTCCGGGCGTCACCTCGGCGATTGCCGTCCCGGCGTATGCCGGCATCCCCCTGACCCACCGTGATTACGCCTCGACCGTGGCGATCCTGACCGGACATGAGGATCCATCAAAGCAGGGTTCGGTGATCGATTGGGAGAAGGTGGCCACCGGCATCGGGACACTGGTCTTTCTGATGGGCTACGCGAAACTCTCCGCAATCGTCGAGAAGCTGCTGGCGCACGGTCGGGCTCAGGAGACGCCAGCAGCCGTCATGCGCTGGGGGACGAAGCCCGAGCAGGAGACCATTGTCGGGACGCTCGACACCATCGTATCGTTGGCCCAGATGCGCGGGTTGGGGCCGCCGGCGATCCTGGTCGTTGGCGATGTGGTACGGCTTCGGGAGCGACTGAACTGGTTCGAGCGACGGCCGCTCTTCGGAAGGCGGATCGTGGTGACCAGGACCCGCGAACAGGCTGGGCGGTTTGCGGAACTGTTGGAGACGCAAGGGGCGGAGGTCGTCGAGGTCCCCCTGATCGAAATTGTCCCGCCACAGAGCTGGGAGCCCCTCGATCGTGCTATCGAGCGGCTGGAGAGCTATCGGTGGGTGATCTTCACCAGCGTGAACGGCGTTGACGCATTTTTCCGGCGACTGCGGGAACTGCGTCAGGACGCGCGGCGCCTGGGGGCCGCCAGGGTCTGCGCCATCGGCCCTGCCACCGCCGCCGGCCTTGAGGCGCAGCAGATCATCCCCGACGTGGTCCCGGCCGAATTTCGCGCGGAAGGGATCATCGAGGCATTGGGGCCGCATGATCTGCGGGGCGCCAAGGTCCTGATCCCGCGCGCCGAGGTGGCGCGGGATCTCTTGCCGAAGGAACTTGCGCAGCGGGGCGCGACGGTCGACGTCGTGCCGGTCTACAGGACGGTGCCGTCCGGCACGGCGAGGGATGTGCTGAAGCCGCTCCTGCAGGATCGGCAGGTCGATCTGATCACCTTTACGAGTTCTTCCACCGTCACCAACTTCGTCGAGGCGCTGGCGCAGGAAGACCTGAAGGCGATCTGCGAGGGGGTGCGTATCGCCTGCATCGGCCCCATTACCAAAGAGACCGCCGAACGCGTCGGCCTGACGGTCGACATCATGCCGCAGCAGTACACGATTCCAGCCTTTACGGCGGCGATTGTCGACCATTTTGCGGCATAGCGCCGAATCCGAGGGCGAGTCGATCGCCGGCGCCGGAGAGGTTCTGACGCGGGAAAGATCATATAAAGGGGGACCGGTTGGCCAAACGAGATGGCAGCGTCGTCGCGCTGCTGGTCATCCTGATACTGGGGGCATTGATCGGCACCGTGATCGGAGAGGTCATTGCCGTAATGGCGCCAGGCGGCATCGTGGAAACGATCTTCAGTAAGGGCATCAGCCCCGGGCTCTCCCCGCCGGCCACGCTTGACCTGAAGGTGCTCAGTATCTCCTTTGGCTTCAATGTCAAGATCAACCTCTCCAGTCTGCTGGGGATCGGTGTGGCCCTCTTGCTGTATCGGAAGGTATGATCATCCTGGCCTCCGCCTCTCCAAGACGCGAGGCGCTGCTTCGGGCGCTGTGGGTAGACTATCGGATCATTCCCAGCCTGGTTGACGAAGGGGATCCGTTCGATGGGACGACCGTCAGCCAGGCAGAGGGATTGGCGCTTCGAAAGGCGACGGAGGTTGCGGCCCGTGTGGAGGAGGAATTAATCCTGGGTGCAGACACGATCGTCGAATGCGATGGTCGCCCCATGGGCAAGCCGAAAGATCGGGAGGAGGCTCGGCGGTTCCTGCAACAGTTGAGCGGTCGACGTCATCTGGTCGTAACGGGACTCGCCCTCGTGCGGGTCGGCGACGGCGGAACAGAGATCGGACATGAGACGACCGAGGTGCGGATGCGGGCCTTGACCGACGCCGAGATCGACGCCTATGTCCGGACCGGTGAGCCCTTCGATAAGGCCGGCGGATACGCGATCCAAGGGGCTGCGGAGACGTTTGTTGAGGGAATCAAGGGGAGCTTTACCAACGTCGTGGGGCTGCCGCTCGGCAGGCTGCGTGCGCTGCTCCTGCGGTTCGGGATCGATCCGCTTCAACGGGACGTGGGGGTAGGCGGCAATTGACTCCGCTCAATCTCGCTGTACGTCCATGTACGGCTCGAATCGGCGCCGGCAGGCTGCGCTGTCCGTGCTTCGCCTGCCATCGACGACGCGTCGCCAATCGCCGCCCACCCCAAACGGTCTTGAATGAAACAGATTGAAACGAGACAGGAGTATATCCTAGGAATTACGGGCGCCAGTGGGGCCGTACTCGGCGTCCGGATGCTGGAGGTGCTCCTTGCGCTGGGGCTGCCTGTTCATCTGGTCGTATCCGAGGCTGCGAAGATGACCCTGCGAGAGGAGACCGACCATTCGCCGGAGGATCTCAAGCGGCTGGCTACCTTTTTCTACGACGATCGGGACCTTGGCGCGCCGATATCGAGCGGTTCGTACGTCTCACCCTACGTCAGCGCCATGATTATCGCCCCCTGTTCAATGAAGAGCCTTGCGGCGATTGCCGCCGGTTATACCGAGACCTTGATTGCGCGAGCGGCCGATGTGGTCCAGAAGGAGGGGAAGCGCCTTGCGCTGGCGGTGAGGGAGAGCCCCTTGACCGCCATCCATCTCGAACAGATGTTGACATTGGCCAGGTCGGGCGTCAGAATCGTCCCGCCGGTACCGCCATTCTATCAGAGAGCGGCCACGGTCGGGGAGTTGGCGGATCAGATCGTTGCGCGAGTACTGGATCAGATCGGCATTCACATCGATGTCCCGAATCGGTGGCGGGGCACACCATGACGCGTCGGGCGACTATCCGCTTTCGTTCACCCCTATTCCATGCTATACAGGTATACGGGAGCAAACGGACCGGAAGAGACGGCAGAAAACGGGACGAAAGGGAAATACGCAGCGCAACGTCGGCTTTTGGGGATAATCGGACATGATGGGACAAGGGATCTTACAGGTGATGGCCCAGGGCGGGATCACGATGCTGATCCTCGCTATATTTTCTATCTTTTCGCTGGCGGTGATCGGCGAGCGATTCTATACCTTTTATAAGGCGCAGAAGGCGACAGGGCAGGTTGCGGAAAAGGGGTTACAGTATATTGCAGACGGGAAGATGGCCGAGGCGCTCCGTCTGTGTCGACAGAGCGACGGCAGCCCGGTTGCCAAGGTCCTGGAGGCGGGCCTCCTGGCCGTCATCGATCGGGAGGACCCGGCGTTCGCCGGGAAACAATTCTCGCGTCGTTTGGAGTCGTGCAAGGGGGCGATGCAGCGGACGACCTCTGCGGAGATCTCCCGCCTGGAACGATACCTGGGCTCCTTGGCGACCCTCGGCAACGTCAGCCCGTTTGTCGGTCTGTTTGGGACCGTTCTGGGCATCATTCGAGCCTTCGAAGCGATCGCCAAGTCCGGTTCCGGCGGGATCGGTACGGTATCGGCCGGGATCGCTGAGGCGTTGATCGCGACGGCTGCCGGCCTGTTCGTCGCGATACCCGCGGTCATTGCGTACAACTATTTCGTCGGCAGGGTGAAACTGTTTACCGCGGCAATGGACAGTGCGGCCTCGGAGATGGTGGACCGATTGTTGGATCAGGCAGCACAACACGAGGAGTAAGGGGATCGATATGCAGTCGAACGGTGGAAACGGTGGAAAAGATCGGCGAATGCTGTCAGAGATTAATGTCACCCCCCTGGTGGACGTAACCCTCGTCCTGCTGATTATCTTTATGGTCACGACCCCGATGCTGCAACGGGGGACCGACGTGCAGCTTCCAACGGCGCAGGCATCACAGGTGAAAGAGGAGCAGCGCATCACCTTGACGGTGACCAAAGACAGCCGCATTTTTGTTAATAATGACGAGGTGCCCAGGCAAGAGCTTGAAGCCCGCCTCACCTCGATGACCGGCAACGGGAAGGAGCGGGTGCTGTACCTGCGGGGTGATGCGCGAGTCCCGTACGGCCTTGTGATCGATGTCATGGATGCTATTAAATCGTCGGGGATCGAGACGGTCGGGATGATTACCGACCGACCGGGTTCCCAATAGCCGACCGGATCGTCGAGAGTTGTCCGGCATGTTCAGACTGATCCCGCGTGAAGAGAAGTTCTTCGAGTTCTTTGAGAAGGCGGCCAATAACATATTGGAAGGCGCGCGCGTCCTCGTTCAGATGACGGAGGAGGGCAATGCGAACTTCCAGGAGCGATGGAAGCGACTCGAGGAGCTTGAGCATGTCGGCGACAAGATCACGCATCAGATCATCCGCAAGCTGAATCGGACCTTTATTACGCCCATCGACCGCGAGGATATCCACAGCCTGGCCGTCGCCCTGGATGACGTCATGGACCTCATTGAGGCATCGGCCGCCCGCATGGCTCAGTACAAGATCAAGCAGCCCACCGACGAGGCCGGCAGACTGGCTCACGTCATACTGAAATCAGCGGAGGAGATCGTCAAAGCGGTCTCGAATCTCGAACGGATGGACGACGTGATGGAACATTGCATCGAGATCAATCGTCTGGAAAACATGGCCGATGAGATCAGCCGTGAGGCGATTGCCGATCTCTTTGACAAGGGGCACGATCCGATGGATGTCATTAAGTGGAAGGAGATCTACGAGACGATGGAGATGGCCACCGACGGATGTGAAGATGTGGCCAACATCGTCGAATCAGTGGCGCTCAAGAGTGCCTGACCCCCGTGATCCTGCTCATCGAGCCCATACCACACGGTTCCGCTGCGTAACAACCCGCCTATGCTGACGCTTGTCGTACTGGGTATCGTTATTGCGCTGATCTTCGACTTCATCAACGGCTTTCACGATGCCGCCAACTCGATTGCGACCGTGGTGTCTACCCGTGTGCTGTCGCCGATGCAGGCGGTGATCTGGGCCGCATTCTTCAACTTCGTGGCTGCGTTCGGCTTTGGGGTCAGCGTGGCGACTACGATCGGCAAGGGGGTCGTCCGGCCTGAGGCCGTCAACGAATATGTCATCATGGCGGGCCTCGTCGGCGCCATCATCTGGGATCTGATCACCTGGTACTACGGTATCCCGAGCAGCTCATCCCACGCACTGATCGGCGGACTGGCGGGGGCTGCGATCGTCAATGCGGGCGTCACGGCCCTGATCCCCGCCGGCATCTACAAGATCCTCCTGTTCATCATCCTTTCACCGTTACTGGGTCTGGTCCTGGGTTTCGCGATGATGGTGATCGTGATCTGGGTGTTCTGGCGCTTCCGCCCAAGTCGGGTGGATCGCTGGTTCAGACGATTGCAGTTGGTCTCGGCCGCGCTGTACAGCCTGGGACACGGCACCAACGACGCCCAGAAGACGATGGGGATTATGGCGGGGCTGCTGTTCGCCGCGGGCTATCTGGGCAGTGAGTTTTATGTCCCGATGTGGGTCGTCCTGTCGGCCCATGCGGCGATCGGCCTCGGGACGCTGACGGGAGGCTGGCGTATCGTCAAAACCATGGGGATGCGACTGACCAAGCTCAAACCGGTCGGCGGCTTCTGCGCGGAAACGGCAGGGGCGGCGACGCTCATCGGGACGGCCATTGCGGGGATTCCGGTCAGCACGACCCACACCATTACCGGCGCGATCTCCGGTGTCGGGGCGACACAGCGGATCTCCGCGGTACGGTGGGGGGTAGCCAGACAGATCGTCTGGGCCTGGATCCTCACCATCCCCCTCTCGGCGGCCATTGCGGCCGCCTCATTCATCCTGATCAAACTGCTCCTCTTTTTTTAGCCTCCTATTTCGGAGCCTCGCTGCGGTTCGTCCGACGTCATTCCGGCCAAGGTTGAAACGGATAGCTTGACTTTCGCGCGGGTCAAGGGTAGCCTCAGCTTCGGTAGGAACGATACGCTGAAGGTGTCAGCAGGGAGGTCAGAGAATGTTCGGACTGGGGATGCAGGAACTGATCGTCATCTTCGTGATTGCGCTCCTGGTCTTTGGCCCTAAGAAATTGCCCCAGCTTGCGCGGTCACTGGGTCGCGGCGTCGCGGAGTTCAAGCGAGCCTCCGAAGAGCTGAAGGAAGGGCTGTCTGCCGAACTGTCGGCAGAGGAGGGCAGGACGGATACGACAGCTCAACAAGAGCCATTTGCCGCCCAAAAAGAGGAAGCGCCCCCGACCATAGGCCCGGAGGAAAAGTCAAAGGGAACACACGAGACGCGGAATGTCTGATGACAAGATGTCGTTTGTCTCCCATCTCGAGGAGCTTCGACGCCGGCTCATTATCTGTCTGGCAGCCATCGGGATCGGATTTCTTGTCACCTTCAACTATTCGGAGACCATCCTTCGTTTTCTGAAACGCCCACTGGCAACCGATCTGATTTTTACCAGGACCTATCCCTTCCTGCAATCCGCCCCGCGCCCCGGCCCCCCCATCGACCTCATCTTTCTGGCGCCCGCCGAGGCCTTCTGGATGCACATGAAGATCGCCCTGGTGACGGGCCTCATGCTGGTCCTCCCGATCATCCTGTATCAGATCTGGCGATTCATTGCACCAGGTCTGCTCTCTCATGAGAAGCGTTATGCCCTTCCCTTTGTGGTGTTGTCGACGGTCTTCTTTTTTTGCGGCCTGCTGTTCTGCTTTTACTTTGTCCTGCCGTTTTCCTTGAACTTCCTGTTAACTTATAAGACCGAAAATCTGAAGCCGATGATCTCGATCGGCAACTATATCGATTTTACGGTGAAATTTCTGTTAGGCTTCGGGGTGGTGTTTGAGCTTCCACTGGCCATTGCCGTTGCGGCCAGGATGGGGCTGGTGACGCCCCAATATCTCTCCAGAAACCGGAAGTACGCGATCCTCATCGCCTTTATGATCGGCGCGATCCTCACCCCCACGCCGGATGTCTTCAACCAGACGCTCATGGCGTTGCCGATCTACCTGCTGTATGAGATTGGGATTCTGGCCGCGCGCCTGCTCGTCAGGAAACCAGCCATGACCTCGCAGGAGACGACGGAGGGGGTCTGAGACGTTCAACGTTCAACGTGCAATGTTCCAGAATGACGTAGCAAGACTTATGAATGCTTGAGGACGATGGTCTCGACGACGTTCGCCACATCCTCGCATCGGTCGGTGACGCCCTCCAGCAGTTCGTAGACCTCTTTCCATTTGGCGACTTCGAGGATCGGCTGCTCACCCTCGAAGAGAGAGGCGATGGCCCGTCGGTACAGATCGTCTGCCAGATTTTCCAGCCGATTGATCTCCACGCAGATCTCGTTGACCCCGACAAATGTGGGCAGGTGCCCCACGGCCTTCACGACCTGTTCGGCTGAGGTCGTAATGACGCTGACCATCTCGCGGGATGACTGCGTCGGCTGCTCGATCTTATAGAGTACCATCCTGGAGGCTGCCGCCTCGATGAAGTCCACGACATCATCGAGGGCCGATGTGAGCGCGCGAAGCTCCTGCCGGTCGATGAACGGGATAAAGGTCTGGTTCAGCTTCTTCATAATGCGGTGGGTAATGGCGTCACCTTCATGTTCGATCTCCCTGATCTTTCGCCATGTCGCCTCGGGGTCGACATACTCGTCGAACATGGCCTGCAGAAGCCTGGCGGCCCCGAGCAGGTTCTGTGCGGCGGATTCAAGCAACGTCAGAAACTCCCGCTCTTCCGGCATCAGCCTGTGCGCCGCAAGGACCGCCTTGCGATCGGTGCCGGACATCAACGGTGCGACCTCTGCCCGGCGTCTCATGCCCTTCCGGATCTCTTTGTCGCCGCGCTCACGGACATCCTCGCCTCGCACGATATAGACCACATCCTCCGCGATATTGGTTGCGTGGTCGGCAATCCGTTCGAGGCAGCGTGAGACCAGAATCAGATCCAAGGCCCTGGGGACCGCGGCGGGATCATGCGTCATATAGTTGAGGAGATCCCCGAAGACCTGGTCCCGCAAGCGATCGATGGGATCATCCGACTCGATGACGATCCGCGCCAACTCCGGGTCCTGTGCTACGAACGCGTCCAGGCTTTTCTTGACCATCTCCTGACAGAGTTGAGCCATTCGCGGGATATCGATGAGCGGCTTGAGCGCCGGTTGGGTAATGAGCGACGTGGTCGCCTGAGCGATGTTGACCGCCAGATCGCCGATCCGCTCGATGTCGCTGTTGATCTTAATGGCGACGGCGATAAAACGAAGGTCGCCGGCCATCGGCTGATGCAGGGCGAGCAGTGTAAAGCAGCGTTCGTCGGTATCGATACAGTACCGGTCCATCTCTTCCTCGTGGGCGAAGACCTCCTGCACCAATACCTCGCTCCGTTCTACAAGCGCCTTGACGCTCTTGGCGATCATGGTTTCGGCCAGACCGCCCATGGTCAGCACGCGCTCCTTCAGCTCTTGCAACTGCTCGTCGAAATGTCGCTGCATCGGTCTCATGGTGTGATCCTAGCCGAAACGGCCCGTAATATAGTCCTCCGTCTGTTTCTTGGATGGCTTCACAAAGAGTTGCCTGGTCAGATCGTACTCCACCAGTTGACCAAGGTACAGGAACGCCGTGTAATCGGAGACCCTGGCCGCCTGTTGCATGTTATGGGTTACAATCACGATGGTGTAGTTGTGCTTGAGAGTGGCGATCAGTTCCTCAATCTTCATTGTCGCAATAGGATCGAGCGCCGAGCAGGGTTCGTCCATCAACAGGACCTCCGGTTCGACCGCAATGGCCCTGGCGATGCACAGGCGTTGCTGCTGTCCGCCGGACAGGCCCAAGGCGCTCTGCTGCAGGCGGTCGTGGACCTCATCCCAGAGGGCGGCGTCCCGCAGGCTTCGCTCCACGATCTCGTCCAGTTGCGCTCGACCTTTGATCCCCTGGATTCGCGGCCCATATGCGACATTATCATAGATCGACTTCGGGAAGGGGTTGGATTTCTGAAAGACCATGCCGACCCGTTTTCGCAGTTCGGTCATCTCCAGGTGCGGATCGAAGACATCGATTCCGCTGATCCGAATGGACCCACTGATCGTGACGCCGTCGATCAGATCGGTCAGGCGATTCAGGCATCGGAGGAGGGTGGTTTTCCCGCATCCGGACGGCCCGATAAAGGCGGTCACCTGGTGTTTCGGGATATCGAGGCTGATATCCTCGATTGCGGACTTGGCGCCGTATTTCAGGCTCAATTTCCGGATCTCGATCATTGGGTCCATCATGACGCTCGACTCACCTGCCTCGTTTCGCGCTTCGTGGTCATGTAGCATGATTCTACCACTGTCTCGCCGCGTCGTCTCTATTGTCGGGAGCACGATCTGCCGGTCCGCAACAGCGATCCCTGTTTCGATGATCATCCGTCCATCCCTCAAAACGCCGATAGGGCATATTGTCGCCGCAGCCGGTTCCTGAGCAGAATGGCCGTCAAATTCAGGGCGATGACCACCAGAAGAAGCAACAGCGCGGTGGTGTAGACCATCGGTCTGGCGGCGTCGACGTTTGGTGATTGAAATCCGACATCATAAATATGGAACCCGAGATGCATGAACTTCCGCTCCAGGTGCAGGTACGGCCAGTAGCCGTCGATCGGGAGGGTGGGGGCCAGCTTGACGACCCCGGTGATCATAAGTGGGGCCACCTCTCCGGCGGCGCGAGCCATCGCCAGAATCAGTCCGGTCAAGATCGAAGGCATGACGGAGGGAAGCACGACCCGCCACATCGTTTCAAACTTTGTTGCGCCCAGCGCCAGCGACGCCTCACGCAACCCGCCCGGGATCGCTGCCAGGCCCTCTTCGGTGGCCACGATGACGACCGGCACCGTCAGGAGCGCGAGCGTCAGGGACGCCCAGAGGATGCCTCCTGTCCCGAAGGTCGGGGCCGGAAGCGCCTCAGGGTAGAAGAGGCGGTCGACACTGCCTCCGATCAGGTAGATGAAGAAGCCGACCCCGAACACGCCGAAGACAATAGAGGGGACGCCGGCCAGGTTATTCACGGCGATCCTGACGGTGCTGACGAACGGTCCCTGTTTCGCGTACTCCCGCAGGTAAAAGGCAGCCAGGACGCCTAACGGCGTAACAAAGAGGCTCATCATGATGACCATCAAGACCGTGCCGAAGATGGCGGGGAAGACCCCACCCTCGGTATTCGACTCGCGGGGTTCTCCCGACACGAACCCCCAGATCCCGGATAAATAGAATTGGCTCTTGGCCCAGAGGCTCATCGCGTTGGGTCGGTAGGCTTGGACGATCTGGTGGAGCGGCAACTCCTTCTCTGCGCCGCCGGCGACGGAGACGACGAGGTGGTGTCGGAAACGCCGGCGCAGATCAACCAGCCGGGATTCCTGTTCTCCATAGCGGGCCGCCCAGGTCTCCATCTCTTTTTCCAGACGGCTGATGTCCGGCCCTGCCGTCTGTCCCTGCAGCGCCAATTTCTTGATCCCCAGACGGATCTTCTCCTGGGCGTAGTTAATGGCTCCGATCTCCTGTTGTTCGATCCGCCTGGTTGCCTGCAGCGTAGCCTGCTCTTCCGGTAGAACACGCTGAAGCGCACGCCAGCCCTCTGCCGGGCCCGAGGCCGCAATACGTTCCTGATCGCGTACCTCCTTGATGAAGCCGTAGAGGTTGCCCCACTCTTGTCTTTCAACCACGAGCGCCTCGGTGGGAAAGTCGCGACGGGCGATCTGCGCCTCATCCACCCAGATAAAGTCAGCGCCGTACAGATCGCGGTTCCCGACCTTGATTTTGATTCGATAGTGTGTCGGAGTCCCACGAGGCGCCCCTGGCTCCGGAATCTTTTCTCGCTCGACCACCTGGCCGAGCAACGCGCTGCCGTCGGTCAACGTCAGATGGGCAATCGGCGACGGCCAGAAGAAACCGAGCCCGTTGACCAGTACCAGGATGATAAGCCCGGCTACCAGGATAAGGTTCAGCGCAAGTGTCCCGCCTGTCAGCCAGACAAACGGGTCGCCGCTTTTCCAGAATCGCGTCATAAATAGCGGTACCTTCGCCGCAGCTTCAGGCGAATCAGTTCGGCTATCGTATTCAAGATGAAGGTCATCACAAACAGTAAGAGAGCAGCCAGAAACAGGATGCGAAAGAGTGTACCGCCTTCCGGCGCTTCAGGCAGTTCGACGGCGATGTTGGCCGAGAGCGCTCGGAACCCGCTGAAGATACTCCAGTCCATGACCGGAGTATTACCCGTCGCCATCAGGACGATCATGGTTTCGCCGACGGCCCTGCCGAAGCCGATCATAATCGCCGAAAAGATCCCCGGGCTTGCCGTCGGCAGCACGACCCGGAGTGCGGTCTGCCACCGGGTGGCGCCCAGGGCGAGAGAGCCGGCCACCAGGTGCGGCGGGACGTTGGAGAGGGAATCCTCGGCAATGGTGAAGATGATCGGGATGACGGCAAAGCCCATCGCGATCCCCACGACAAGGGAGTTGCGCTGATCGTAGGTCAGCCCCAGGGCCTCAAGCAGCCAGCCTCGATAATCGCCCGACAAAAGCAGACGCTCCACGACACCGCCAAGCTGGAAGGAGATCCAACCGCCCAGGATAACGACCGGGATCAGCAGGAAGATCTCGGTACCGATCCGGAGTCGTCGGCGGATTCCGATAGGGACGAATCGCCGGCACGCAAGTGTTAGCAGGATCAGAAGCGTCGTGACGATCGGCATAAGAAAAAGCCCGGGTACGACCGTTTCGACCAGGGGCGCCAGCCAGAGACCGGCCAGGAAACCGAGTACGACGCTCGGAAGGGCGGCCATGATCTCGACAACCGGTTTGACGATGCCCTTGATGACCGGATGCACAAATTGGGAGGCATACAACGCGCCGAGCAGCGCCATAGGGACGGCAACGAGGAGCGCATAGATCGTGCCTTTGATGGTTCCGAAAAGAAGCGGGGTCAGGCTGAACTTCGCTTCAAAGTCATCGGTTCCACCCGTGGATTGCCAGACGTACTCCGGAGCGGTATACCCTTCATACCAGATCTTGCCGAACAAGGCCTTCCAGGTAACTTCAGGATGCGGGTTCTTGACGGCCCAGTGCGCCAGCCGTCCGGCCGTATCAACGGCGATGATGCCATCGGCTTTAGGGGCAAAGGCGACCGTTTCGGTGCTGCTCGCTTCAGTTTTGACCGAGAGCAGGGTTTTTCCTGTCGTCCCATAGTAC
Source organism: Candidatus Methylomirabilota bacterium (assembly GCA_003104975.1). Lineage (NCBI taxonomy): Bacteria > Methylomirabilota (SeqCode) > Candidatus Methylomirabilota bacterium. The sequence continues at coordinate 6,508 of PQAM01000005.1, read as the reverse complement.
AGATGTGACGTTCCTGACGCATCGGCCGTAATGAAACCCTTATCCCGGCCGGATGGGGCGAATGCGACGACCGGCCTGGAATGGGAGTCGAACTCATAGATCCTGGTCAGGCGCTGCTCGCCTCCATTACTCCGAAGAAGTTGCCACGAGCTAACGCCGCCCGAGGCGTCGCCTACCACAAGGGTACGGTCGCCGATGAGCAACCCCATGATGTTGACGCCGGTGCCCGGCCGGCTGGCGGCGGCGATCGTTTCGGCGACCGTCACGGTGATCGAATCCTGTAGTGCTGCCCTGAGCACCTGACCTGATGAGGTGCCGACAAACAGGTTCTCACCGCGGCCGTCAAGCGCGAGCGCGGTGATCTCGCCGTCAATCGGCAGGGAGAAGCGTTGGCGCGATTCCTCCTTCGTCGACGGTCCGATCAGCGCGTTTGTCGCCGTGACCGTCACGAGCACGACCTCTTTGGAACCGACGGCCGCTGCGGTGATGGGCCCAGTCGGCGCGACGACATGGGCGAGCCGCAGAATAGGGCGTGTATCCGGATCGACCCTGATGGGATCGCCCTCGAGGAATTCGGCGTCGACTTGACGTTGTCCATCGGGGAAGGAGGCGGTGAATCTTATCTCGGCTGGCATCACGCGTCCGTCCGACAGTCCCAGCGCGAAGGGACCGCGCCCCAACGACGATATGCCGACGATCCGGGCCCCGTTGAGTCCTTTCGGAACGATCGGCGACGGCGCGGCCCCGTGTTTCAAAGACACGAACCGGATGCCGTCGGCGGTGACCAGGTAGGCGATCTCGCGATATTCGTCCACCCCCACACCGAGTACGGCGGCATCTGTCTGACCGGGAACGGTTCCGACAAGCGTGACCGTCGGCTTTTTGAAGAGGGGGTAGACCTCGGCGGCGATGACGAAAAAGATCGCGAGGATAGAGAAGATGATCGTGACTCCGCCAAGCGTAACGAGGCGGCCGGCGAGTCGATCAAGTCGCAAGCGTCGTCTGATTCGCTGGGCGGAAGTAGCGCGTCTGCGAGCCGCGTCATGCGGCTCGCAGACGGTCGAAACGTCAGCGTCATCCCTCATAACTATCCAATCGACCTTAGAGGACCTTGGCCAGTTCCTCTTTCGCGATGGAGTTCGGGACAGGGTAGTAGCCGTCCTTGATGACGACCGCTTGGCCCTGGCTGGTGAATATGAACCTCACGAACTCCCGCATCAGCGGATCAAGGCCCTTGCCCGGCGCCTTGTTGACATAGACGTAGAGGAAACGGGAGAGGGGATATTTGCCGGCGTAGGCGTTCTCGGCGGTCGCCTCGGTACAAGCCATTCCCGTCTTCTCGGCGATCGGCACCGCTCGAACGCCGGCCGTAGCATAACCGATCCCGCTGTAGCCGATAGCATACCGATCGACGGTGACCCCCTGAACAACAGAGGCCGAGCCCGGCTGCTCTTTGACCTCGTCCTTATAGTCGCCGTTCTTCATCGCGTGCTCCTTGAAGAAGCCGTACGTCCCCGAGGCCGAGTTACGACCGAACAGGCTGATCGGCCGACGGGCCCAGTCGCCTTTCAGGCCGACCTGGCTCCAGGTGGTGATGTTCTCCTTATAGCCGTACCGCCGGGACTTGGAAAAGATGGCGTCCACCTGCTCCATCGTCAGGCACTGGATGGGGTTGTCCTTATTCACAAAGACGGCCAACGCATCCACGGAGCTACGGAGACCGGTTGGCTTGTAGCCGAACTTCTTTTCAAAGGCATCGACCTCGGTCCCCTTCATGGGGCGAGACATCGGACCAAGCTGGGCAGTTCCGGAGATCAGCGCCGGCGGCGCCGTGGAGGAGCCTTTCCCTTCGATTTGGAGCTTGACGTTCGGGTAGAACTTGCCGAAGCCCTCGCCCCACAGGGTCATCAGGTTATTCATCGTGTCCGACCCGATACTGGACACGTTTCCGGATACTCCGCTCACCGCCTTATAGGCCGGCAGCGCTGAGTCCACCTTGAGCACTTCGGCGATGCCAATCGCCGACCACAGTCCGATGGTCCCGGTGACCAGCGCTGACAGTAGTACTGCACGTACCCTTTTCATTCGCGATGTACTGTTCTTCATAATTGTTGCTCTCCTTTTTTCGATCGAAACTAGCTGGATGATGTCACAGTCATGTTACGCCTATGTTACAGCCATGTTACGTTCCGCCGGTTTAGCCCAGGATCAGCTCATCGCTGCCCCGCGAGGAGGGAGGACTTCTCGCAAGAGGCAGCGATGAGCCTTTCTCGGGTCATCAAGGGCAGTCCAAACGTATGGGAGATGTGGGATCTTCTCCTTAGAACCAAAACGCCAACCGCGACATGATCTCCCACGACGTCTCGTCGCCCTTGACCGGGGTCATCTTCTTGTTGTCGTACCAGTTGTTGGCATAGTTGAACATCAGCCGCACGTTCGGGCTGAGGTACCAGTTAAAGCCCACAGTGAGCGCATCGATGCCGTTTTCACCGGGGCTGGGCAGGGGATCGTCGGAAATGAAATCGAGCTGGGCAAATCGGGCGACAAGCTCCAGCGCCCCCAGACCTCCCGTTCGGGGATCAAAATTATTCTTCACCTTGGGCGCCTTGCCGTGGATCTTTTCCTCACCCGTCACGAGCCAGGTCGCGGCGACGTACCACGCTCGACCTTCCACATCATCGAGACTGGTCCCTCCGGCTCCCAGTCCGTCACGCTCTTCTCTGGTTTTTACGTACTCGCCGTACAGCCCGAATGGACCGACGGCATGGACGGCTTCGAATCCGTAACGGACGCGATCTCCTTGCGTTGCGACGCGCGGGAAGAACTCGAATCGGGCATCGGTGCGCCCACGAAGGCTCTCCCCCTTATCCTGATCGCCGTAGGTCATGTGGCCGGCGACATGGAACTTTTGGAGCAGCGGGATGTTGATCGACTTGAATGGGCGCACCAGTAGGCGGCCCGCGTACTCCTTGGAATCGTTGGTTTCCGGGTTGTTTTGTCCGGCGCCGTTGAAGATCCCGGCTGAGTACTCGAGGCTCCCATCAAAAAGGGACCCGTGCATCATGGCGCCGACATCGCGGGCCGGGACCAGGTTATTGACGACCGACCGCTCCACAAAGTCGATGAATCGGGACGAGGTCAGCTCCTCGAAGCTGAAGGGAACCTTAAACTGTCCGCCTCGGACCTGGAATTGTGGCCAGTACCTTAATTCGCCATAACCGTCCGTCAACTGGAACCTGGAGTCGGCGTTCGATGCGCTGCCGGACTCTGAAAATTCGCCTTCGAACTTCAGGCCGAGATACTTAAAGAACGTCGCATCGACGCCCATTCTGGCCCTCCGCACCAGCAACCTCGTCAGCAGATCGCTGCGATTCGGATCTTCATTGCTCCGCTTCGAATCGAGGGCGCGGGCGTCTCCCTCGTAGGACCGCACGTCAAAGTTGATGCGCCCGTGCAGTTCGATCTTGTGCTGCCCATCCGCCGACTTGATGTAGGGAGTCGCGCCGTCAAACCCCGCCAGGATCTTTCCTGCGCCTTCCTTCTTCGCTCGCTCTTTGAGCTCCTGATACTTTTCTTCGGTGATGTGTCCTTTGTCCTTCAAGATATTGAGTACTTCATCCAAAACCGCCTTGTCATCTTTGTTTTCGGCTGCTATTGCCGTCTCGGAGAACGAACCGACCGTTAGCGCAATGGTCAGTGTTGTCGCGACGGCAAAGATCTTACGCAGCAATCCTCTCATCCTTTTCCTCCTTGTGTGACAGTGGTTGTGTGTGGACTTCGTTGTTGCGGGTGACGACGTTGGGCTGTAATGCTGATTGCGTGTCGACAGACGGCGCCTGCGCTCTTGATGGGGGACGCAGCAGATACTTACACATGACCCTCGCTCCTCTCGTGTGATTTACGCGGACCGTTTCAGTGCTAACGGCTGATACTCTAATCGGCTGACCGCCCGGTTGTGGTGCGGTAAGGTAGCAACCTGGGAGGAAGGCTGATGCGGGTCGAACTGTATCCACAGCGTATCGCCGAAGGCGCAGAGTCGAACGGTAGTGCCGCGCATTGCGGCCTCGCGATGGATCGTTTTCAGGAATTCCAGGTCCGGGGTTGCGATCTTGTGCCAGCCGGCCACCCAGAGGGTCATCTTGTTCTTTGGCCGTCTGAGAAACGCCGAAAGCGTGCGGCGCACAATGGCTGTATCATCCTCGTGAGCTTTTCGATCGACCTTCACGATTACACTGCCATTCAATTCTTTGATCCGGTAGCGCATGCTCCGCTCCTCGTCGTGACGGCTACGCTGCCCGTCGCTGTTCGCCTGTTGATCGAATACTGATACGCAACGCCCGTTCGTCTCGGTTGTACGAGATCCGTTCGATGGTTCCATCGATAGGACTCAACACAAATTGATCATCGAAATAGGGGGAAAGACCCAACAGGTAACCCTTCCTCACCTCGCCCTTGACGATCAGCCGACCATACGCACCCGCATCCACCTTCAACGTAATCAACATGTCCTCCTCCTTTCCTTTTTAAGCGACATCCTAGGAGGCATTCGTTACAACGGTGTGAAGACTCAATGACGCGAAAGTAAATTCGAGGGCGTTCGGGCAGCTATCGTGGTTTCTTCCACTGCGTAACCTCCCCCTTTGCAAAGGGGGATTGAGGGGGATTTCGTGATCGCTCAAATCCCCCCTCGCCCCCCTTTATGAAAGGGGGGTGTAAGCTATTGTCTGCTCCGATGAATAATTGCGAAAGTTAGCGCACATGAATCGTCATACCGGCGAAAGCCGGTATCCAGTAAAATCGATAGATTTCCGCTTGAAGACCGCGGAATGACATTACGGGTATTTTGGGGACCAAGTACCAGTGTCCTGTTTCTGAAATTCGTTGCATAATTACGGACGTCATTCCGGCCAAGCCCGCGTCGCGGGCGCGAGCCGGAATCCAGGAAATACGGGGAGTTCTGAATTCCCGCTCCCCGCTTAAGCCTGCGGGGACAAGCTTTGCGGGAATACCGCATGCGCCGCTGGCGCGCCCATGGGAATGAAAGTCTGTATCGAGCTCGTACCACTCATCTGCCCGTCATTGCGAGCGACCAATGGGAGCGCGGCAATCTCATCGTAGTTGCCCCGAACGACTGTGAGATTGCTTCGGTCGCTACGCTCCCTCGCAATGACCAACACGAGAGACTTTCGGAACAAGGACAACGGGAGCGCGACCGGACTGTGATGGGGGAAGCCGGTCTCTTTTGGGTTCGGGTGGTACGACGGTGGCGCAGACGAGAAAGGCTGCGGACCGCAAAGTCCTTGACGGGTTCGACTCAGTGAGGAATACTGTGGCCACAGTAGCTTTGAACAGCCCGGCAGTGTCAGAAGATAGACAGCTACGATTTGCAGTGGTCTAAATAGCTCACTTAATAGTTGGACGGCATAAGTGGCTTATGGATTGGAAACAATACGAAAAAGAGATTTCTGACTATTTTCGTTCGGAGTATCCGGATGCAACAGTGATTCCCGACGCAAAGATCAAGGGCAAATACTCCAAGATCGAAAGACAGATTGACCTCCTAATTGAAGGAGAGATGGCGGAGTTTCGATTTCGTGCCGTCGTAGATGGAAAATATCGAAACACAAAAATAGATGTGAATGATGTGGAAGCGTTCATGGGCTTGGCGCGAGACGTGGAGGCCGACAAAGGTGTAATGATATCTACGGAAGGTTATTCCTCGGCAGCGATGAATCGGGCGTATTACGATGACTCAGGAATTGAACTTGATGTACTAAATTTCAAAGAGCTGAGCCAGTTTCATGCTTTTGGTGCAATCCCCTACTCGGGCAACTATGGGGTCATATTGCCAGCACCGTTTGGCTGGGTTATTGACGGAACTCGTCGAAAAGGCATGGTCGCAACCCTTTATCAAAGGGGCCGTACCCTGGAATCTGCAGGAGAAGCAAGGGAGTGGATGTACACAAATTTCTGGTCGAAAGATGAAACCGCCAGCGATATTGAATCTTTGTGCAAGTTGCAGGAGTCCTATTTGATGACCATGCCCGGCACCGAGATTGAATTTCAAGATGGGCCCATCAGAAAGGGCGCCAAAACAAAACTTCGGTTGGTTCGAGTTCCCAGCTATCCCACACCTGAATACACTGGCTTTGTGGAATTCGACAAGTTTATTTTCTTCTGTGTCTTGTTTACGCCGATGGAGCTTGAGACAAAAAATCTGCGGAAGCTTCGGTATATCATGCGGTGTGTGCTCCCCTTGCAAGTTCGCCACGCATGATGCCGCCCAACACATCGCTCAACCGGACGTCCAATGGCTGGCTTTGCCACCCGTTGGCCGCCGGTCAGCTCCACGTTGGAAGGCGACATGAATAGAGGATAGGATCCAGGGCGTATGTCTCAAGGGATGATCGAGGACGAGTCGGATGCTGGGTGGAAGCAGCACTTTCCCACCTATTCATTCGCCAAACGAGACATCGCACTTGAGGAGTGACCTTCCCCCGGTTTCCTG